>DATGXG010000034.1 GCA_035299085.1 Bacteroidales bacterium
ACCATTCCATACTCCATTACAATCCTTTATGCATGCATGTTTTCCGGTGGTTCCCTCAACACAGGTTCCGCAACTATCGACAAAAGCTCCGCCTCCCCAAATACCCTGGCAGTCTTTTGTGCAGCTTAATGTGTCGGAGCCACCCCAGATTCCCTGGCAATCCTTTTCACAGGGAAGCTTACCGGTGTTGCCTCCGACACATGTATGACAACTATCCAGGTAAGCCGTACCGCCCCAGACTCCGTTGCAATCCTGAATTTGGACAACTACAATACCTCGTCCTACTGTGCTCATATATGCCCTGCCAAATACATTCATATCCCCCATAACAAAATTGCCGTTCCCGGGTCCGCCCCATTCATGGGCATCATCATTCATTCTTGACCAGGAAGTGCCTTTGTTCGTGGAGAAATAAATACCTGTTACTCCGTCCACCGTCCCCCAGATAAAAATAGTAGGATATGAAGCATCAGGTGCAGTTTTACCAAAACCAACAGCACCGCAGTAAGAAACATTGGATATTCTTATCCATGAAGTTCCGTTGTTAGTGGTATATTTTAATCCGCTACCATTTAAAGCTACCCACACATGTCCTTCATTACCCGGAACGGCCCTGATCCTTTGCGAACCCCATGACCCGGGATTAGATGATGACGCAGTAAAATTTACCCCTTTATTTGTACTTACCAGCAGTTGTCCGCTGCCTGAACTATAAATATAAAATTTGTCCGTATTAACGTAATCCGCTACAGGTATGGCATTTTGAACATTTGTAACACCAGTGCTTGTCCATGTTGTTCCGTTATTTGTTGAGTAATACGTGGTACTTCCGCCGTCTGGACAATGAAGAATTGTATTGCCATCTGCCGATAATGCTACTTTGCCATATGTACCATTAATAGAGGACGATTGTATCCAGGTTGCTCCCTGATTGGTGGAGTAATATATTTTATCCGAAACTCTTACCACTTTACTGGTATTGTTTGCGGCATAAGCTACACTCGTGTTGGTACTGGCGGCCGGAGTTATTATCCGGGCCGGATAGGCAAAAATATCAGGATACACTGCTCCGGATTGGTCTCCTATTCCGGATATAAAAGGGCCTCCCGGGATACTTATTGCATCGAGTGCCACAGTTTCTTCCAATCCTTTTACATCAAATTTCCAGGAAGTGACGGATGCATTAATATTATCGCATGTAAAAACTCCATTCCCTGAAATAATCCTTACTCTCGCCGTATTAAACGGATCAAAGTCAACACTACCGGCCCAATGTATCCCGCGACCAGCTATCCAGCCAATACCATTAACATTCATGGTACTATTGGAGGACAATTTTGAAGTCCATGTTTTTCCTCCATCGGAAGATAAATAGACGAAATCCCCCCATGTATTGCCAAACTGGTTATTACTCCAGGTGTTAATTGTTGAAACAATAATCCTGTTGGTATTTGCCGGATCAACACTAACTCCTCCGTATGAGTAATTATTCCCATTAGGAGTAATGTTGGTCCATATTCCGGTAGCAGTCGCAAGTTTGTAAACTCTCCCGTTGCCTGGATTCCATGGCCCCTCAGCATTTGCCATTACCACATATAAAGTAGAATTGTCTGAAGATAAAACCGCTCTGTGCGGCATAAAAGAAACATCAGGTTGAATTGCGGTGAAAGTACTGCCTCCGTCTGTACTTTTATATATGTTGTCACCTCCCGTTCGGGATATTCCTATATAAATAGTCTGAGTAATTCCTCCCGAAACACTGGAAGAATCGAATACCACAAAACAGATTCCGTTTCCGTTTTCTGTACTTGTAACTCCATTCCATGCCAGCGTCCAGTCGAATCCACCATTGGTGCTTTTCCACAATCCTTTTGATCTGGTTCCGCAAAAAATAATGTCACTGTTATTAGGATCCACAGCCAGACGTTCTCCGTTAGATCTTCCCATTCCGTTTCCATGAGCAGTAAACTTGGAGGTTACTACCACTTCAGAGAATGTATTTCCCTTATCTGTGGATTTTAGTATGGCTGTTTTTCCACCATTAAAGTAAGAAGTCCCTGCAAGGATGTACAGATTGTTCGCATTCTGAGGATCCAAAGCCAGAGCTTCCACTCCCTGGTATGACGTTTGATTATCCGAAGTCCAATCAAGTAAAGGAATCCATTTTGAATTTACCCCATCCCACCGGTAAGCTCCTCCGACATCGGTGCGGCAGTATATGTCTCCTGAAATTTTATGACTTATGATGCCGGTTACAAAACCTCCTCCTCCCAGGGCTACATTGCCAAAGGGTTGTGCATTCAACGTTGAACCTAAGAAAAGCCGGAATAACAATACAAGAATTAAAAGGCCTAATTTGTGCATAAGATTTAGCTATTGAAAAACATCAACTATACTGCGCATAAAAATATCAAGTTTCAGTAGCTAAAACTTATAGTATAGTAGCCTTTATTTTAAATATTGTCGCATCCGGGCGATTCAATTTAATTCTTCAAAAACCATCTTATCAATATTGAAACCGCCGCCATCAATGAAAAGTTTTATAACATGCGTACCGGCATCAAGTTGTGCCGTATTTTTTACAATCCCCCATTTTTGGTATCCACCCGTATTGGGAATTGAAATGGCCTCAGTTAAATTTTTCCCGTCACATTCAAGATGTATTCTCCCGCTTTCAGAAGAAGAAGCAATATGAAATGTAACCTGGCAGGTAGTCGGTTTACTTACAGTAACTGTATATAACATCCATTCACCTTCGGAAGTCCAGCCAATACTATAACCGCCGGCTGAACACTTCTCAATGTCCACACCCACATTTGAACGGTACTGGCTTCCTGCATTATTTTCGTCTTTGTCAACATAGACTTCACCAGGGCAACCCTCATCAAAATCTTCCACTTCAATAATCCCCGGGATGGTATTTGATTTATATGCTCTCTGATCAAGGTTGCATAGTTCCTTCAGACTCCATCCGGAAAGCGAAACATTCTCCGGATTAAGAATTCCAACCTTATTTCCTTCGGCGAGAGAAGGATTAACTGATATTATACTAGTTGGAAATTGTTTGTTTGAAATTTTCAATAAGCCATTGTAGGAGTTCTCAATTTTCCATATTTGATTTTCTTTCCCAGAGAAACCGGCAATCTGAAGATCATTACCGGATATACATTCAATTAATTTATCGCTGTTCCCGCTATTATGAATTCTATACAGTCCCTTGCCCAAAGACTCAAGTTTCCATTGGTTAGACGGATTCTTTTTCTTTGCTGCTAGTGTCATATCTGATTTAAGCACCAATGATCCATTGTTATTCCCCGGTATGATGTAATAATCCGGATTGCAATCGAGGTCCGCATAATTATCAAGCTTGGGTATCTGACCAGTAAAGGTGAATTTCAGAACATAGGCCATATCCTCAAACGATTTTTCAGGCAGATTAACCAGTAAACCCTGTTCATCCTGTTTGTAAGATACAGGTAAATAATTGCCGGCTTTCCCATTAATCAGAACAAGAGATTTCAAATTCTTTAAATTGATTCTTTGGGAAGACAACGAATTTAGTACTACCTCTTTCTGATTTTTATCCCAACCCAGCATGATGGCATAAAGGGTTGTATTGTCCTTCGATCGTGTAAAACGAATATCAGTAGCAGTACCTTCTGCCGGAGCTGTAAAAACTCCGTGTGCCGCACCCATTTTTGTAGGGCCTTCCCCATACTTTTCCCATGCACGTGTAGCATATACTGCTTCGCCATATTTTTTAAGCCAATCACCCATGGCAAGCAATACGTCTTTTTGTTCCTGTGGTATTGTCCCATCTGCTTTGGGCGAAATGTTTAATAAAAGGTTACCGTTCTTGCTTATTCTGTCGAGAAAGCCATGAAGTATCTGTTTCTTTGAATAATACCCTATACCCTCGGTATAACACCAACTTGATGAGCTTATGGCGTCATCTGTAAGCCAGTAATTTTGAGTAAGGTCTGTAGGGCCTCCACGTTCATAATCCAGAACGGCACATTTTGTATTCAGGGCATCCTTATAGGTGGCAACTACTTCCTTATTCCATTTATCAGCCATATTGTAATAATAAGCCAGAAACTCAAGTAAAACCGGTTGGGAAATAACCGGTAAATTGAAATCCTGCCAGATAATATCAGGTTTATAGTTGTCAATAATTTCCTTATGCTTCTGCAGCCACAATTCTTCGTTTTTTTCTTTTCCCCTTTGACCGTATAATATTTGAAGTTTAGGATCTTCAGTTTTGGGAACAGCTTCATAAAATCCGGTTATATTATAGGCATGATGCATCGACAGGATAATTTTCATATTTTTTTTCCGGATAGCATCAGTCAGCAAGCTCACTAAATCGAGTTTGGGTCCCATATCTTTTGCATTCCATGGATTTACCTTACTGGCCCACATTGAAAATCCGTCATGGTGTTCAGCTACGGGTCCTGCAAATTTTGCTCCTGCATCGGCGAATAATTGTGCCCATTCGTCAGGGTCGAAATTACCGCCTTCTGATTTGAGTTTTGGAGCAAACTGTATAAAATTCCCATTTTTGTCTTTTGCACCTGTGATAAAATTATTGTAAGGCCAACTGGATATATCGCCATATGTTTCAGCATGATGCTTGTTTTCAGGGCTATCTTTAAGATACATATTGCGGGGATACCATTCATTTCCATAAGCCGGAACAGAATAAACACCCCAATGGAAATAAATACCGAATTTTGCATCTTTAAACCATTCGGGCACCGGGTTTGACTTTTCCAGGGATTCAAAATTGTTTTGAAACTTCTGAGCTGAAGCACTAAAAGTGACCGCGATAATCATCAGAAACAGAAAAGGCACATTTTTATAAATCATATGTTACATTATTAAATGTAGTGGATACTTTTTATCGTAAATGTATAATTTTATTTAATCCGGTCTGGTATTTTTGAATGGAATCCCTGCCAACAACGGCTTTATTAATAGACTTGATTTCACTGAACTTCTAAACTTCTAAACTTCTAAACTTCTAAACCTATTCCGAATACTTTGTTTCAATTTCTATGCTGGTATTGCTTCGGTTAATGCGGACTATGGAGTGTTGCCTTCCCGACTTGTTTAATTCATTCATGTAGTAATTGATGTAATTCAATTCATCATAATTTAAATGCAGGATAATAGGATCATCGGTTTCCATCATAGATTTGATCTTTTCGCGCAAGGTTCTCATGATTAAGGTTAAAGTTGGGTGTGCTAAAAGGCATCAAAATATAGGGCATATATAGCGTAAAATCAATATTCTGTTTACCAACTCATCTTTTTTGATGACAAAATGCCGTTTAGTTGACACAAGATAACAGTAAGGCGGTGATTTTCATGATTACCTCAATAATGACCACAAATACGGATGCATCAGAAACTGGTAATGACCGTGTGGTATAATCTGTGGGTTTTTCATCCAGGCGGGTTGTGAATTATCGGACAGATAAGTTAAAACATTGAAAATAGTCGAATTGTACGTGTCATAGCTGAAAATTCCTGCATTCCGAAGTATTTGCTGATCCAGGATTTCAGCATTGTTAATGATTCGGTTCATGCAGGTTGCAGACCCGTGCGACGCATATCCCTGCACTTTTAAACCGGTTTGTTTAGTCCATTCCTTATTATAACGTATAAGCAATGTTCGTATTTCCCTGTTAATATCATTTATATTAAAGACATCCTCTCCTCTGACATTTACCTTTTTGCCTTTCCCGTACATTCCCCAGAAGTAGTTTCTTTCGAACAATAATTTAAGGGTGTCATACGAATATTTCTCCCACAAAGGATGCCTGGAATTAATGTATAAGTCAATGGGTGATATATGCGGTTGGATATCCACATGGTTTGAATCTAGGTGCCGGATTAATCCCATATACGCTTTCTGAATCTGAGTTCCCTGGGGTAATTCACAAGGGTCATTCAGCAAAACGTAAAAAGTTGATTGTCCTGACCCGATAACGATTTGTTCGATCTGAAAAGCAATATAAGCCCATTTAACATCGCGTGAGTGAATATCATGCCTGATGACTAAAACTTTGGAAGGTAAAAGCGATGTATCAAGTTTCATATACGTCCTGAAATCGCAGAAATAATACCCATTCTCCTTCATGGTTTTCAGGAAATTGTAATAATAGGGCATTTTATTGATTACAACTGAATCTTCTGCTGTAAGTGGAGTTTCAGTTTGACTCGGTAATGCCGGGGAATCATTCCTTATATCCTGAACATCGTAAATTTTTTCTTTTTCACATGAAATGAATACAGTCATGAAGATTAGTAAACAAGCAGTATATACCGGAACACTGAGACGACCTGAGAACATAGAATAAAATGGAAAACAAAGGGCGAAGTAAGCGCTTCAGGAGCGGATGAATGGCCTCAAAAGGCAGATGTATATTATCAGATTGTGTGATTTTAATCATCGGGTTTTATTTATATTAGCAATAAATAAATTTACTACCATATGAAATCAGGTATTGTTTCCAATCTGGGATTCTTTACTTTACATACTCTGATAGTTTACACCGCTTTTTTTTCAGCTTGTTCACCGGATAAGCCTGAAACCGTCAAAATAAAACCCCGTGTGGTGGTCACCTGTGATCCCGAGCTCGATGACCTGAATTCAATGGTCCGTTTTCTGTTATTCAGCACCGATTATAATGTGGAGGGACTGATTTATACAAGTAGCCAGTTTCACTGGAAGGGCGATGGAAAAGGAACAAAGTTTTCGCATCCGAACAGGGAATATAACCGGTTCGGACTCAATTTGGGGCCCTTTGAATCATACCGCTGGGCAAAGGACGAGCGGTTCATTCACGATGCCGTTGACATATATGAACAGGTGTATCCGAACCTGAAAATCCATAATGCGGATTATCCCACCCCCGGGCACCTGAAGTCGGTTATTCGATATGGAAATATTGAGTTTGAAGGTGAAATGTCAAAGGACACTCCCGGATCGGACCTGATCAGAAAACTGATGCTGGACAGTGTGCCGGGTACTTTGTTTATAACCGCATGGGGCGGGCAAAGCACTATAGCCAGGGCGCTTAAGTCGATTCAGGATCAATATGAAAACACTCCGGAATGGCCGGCAATTAAGGAGAAGATTTCAAGGAAAGTAATGATACTGCCTTCCGGAGAACAGGATGATACCTACCAGCTTTATACAAAAATTAATTGGCCCGATATCGGCTATTCAAAATTGGGAGGATCTGGACTTGGGCTTAGTTACGGCTCTCAACTCCGCAGCAAACCCGAAAACGCTCATTTTTATACTCCCGAATGGATGCAGGAAAACATCTCAGGTAAAGGCCCTTTTGGATCTTTTTACAGGGTTTGGGGCGATGGTAAGCAAATGGTAAAGGATGATATTTTCGACTTTTTCGGCTTTTCAGGTTTTACCGATGACCAGTTGAGAAAGAAGGGTTATATTGTCTGGACACCCATTCAGAAAAAAGGCTCTTTTTTGGGAGAAGGGGATACACCTACTTTTCTGAACCTTATTGATAACGGGCTTCTTGCATGGGAGGATGAATCATACGGAGGATGGAGCGGCCGTAAAAGATCACGAACGATCTCTTTTGATTCCATGGCAACCATGGACACAGCCTTGTTATACTCGATGTTCAGAAGAGATACGGTGCTGCCGGATTTTTTTCCTGCTGTGATGAACAGCCTGGCCGCTCGTTTTAAATGGTCGGTTACACCGGAATTCAAAGATGCCAACCACGAGCCGGTAATTGAAGCTGTTTCAAACATCTCGGTCAAGCCCGGTGAAACGGTTAATCTGAAAGCCAGGGTTTCAGATCCTGACGGGAATGCTGTTACACTAAAATGGTGGCATTTCAAGGTAGGAAGCTACAAAGGCGAAGTGAAAATTGTAAATCCCGAATCAGTTTCAGCTTCATTTATTATACCACCGGATGCCTTAGCAGGTGAAACCATTCATCTGATACTCCAGGCCGATGATAACGGTATTCCGCAGTTGGTAAGGTATCACAGGGTCATAGTCACAATAAAGTGAAATATTGATCAACCTGTTGTTTTTTGTTTCCGGATTTCGTAAACTAGTGACTAACCACACTATCTGCACCGAAACGTTTCTGCTAAAAGGCCTCTGAACGTTGGAACCCGGGAAACCTTGAAAGTACATATCACGTAGAACCTGCATCAACCTGGAATCATAAAATATTTGATTTAAGGACTATTATTAACCTTAATAATTTACAAGTATGAGATTAAGCCTTTCCCTGATTTTTGCCGCTTTCCTGATTCTTTCAGGATGTGAGAAGATTAAGGATGCCACTTCAATTAAAGTGGATACGAGTTTCAATGTTGATTTCCCTGTGACAACCAATCAAAGCAAAGCCACAGCTTCAACATTCAGCCAGACAGAAGTTCTTTCACTTGCTGATAACAGTGATTTGGAAAGCTATCTTTCAAGGATTGATGAAATTGACCTGAGCAATGTGGTTATTACTGTTGAAGGTTTATCGGAAGGACAGACGATCAATACTCTTTCACTTAGTGCAGAAGGTATTGGTACTATTCTGACCGTTACGGATATTACTATGGTAAATAATACATTTACTCCTGAAGTATCATCTTCAATTCTCACACAGATGGGCAATAAACTAAATAGCGACGGCAGTCTTACTTTCACGGTTTCCGGTGAAACTAGTGGTCCTATGACTTTTGTAGTTTCCGCCGGTATGGATGCCAAAGTAAAAGTAGAAACTCTCTAATTTAACCCTTTTTTGTTGAAAAGCCCTTGTAAGGTACCACTTGCAGGGCTTTTTTATTTTCAGTTCATCGGCATCAGCCGGTACTTAATATCGTGTATTATTGAATCGGATGGGATTATTGTCGGATGATCAAAGGTAGTCAGCAATGCCCTGCGGTTAAGCGACCATTGGTAGGGATGCATGAGCAGCTGGTACCTGCCGGGCGCAATGTTTCCGGGTACGCTCATCCATGTTGGCAGGGTGTTATCAGACAGATAGGAGAGAACATTGAATATTTTCGAGTTATAGGTATCGTATTTATAAATTCCGGTTTTTAAGAGAACTGATTGATCCAGCAATGCTTCATTATTGAGAACTTTGTTCATGGGGGTCGCAGAACCATGAGCAGCGTATCCTTCGACCGGCAACCGGGTTAATTTGGTCCATTCCCTGTTATATTTTGGCAAGATCGTAATGAGTTCATGGTTAATATCATTCATTCTGAATACATCCTTACCCTTAACCACCAGTTTTCTCCCGTTTTTGTTTATATCCCATTCGTAGTTCCTGTCAAAAAGTTTCTTCAGGGTGTCTACCGGGTCTTTAGCCCAGTAAGGATGCCTTGTATCAATGTATAAATCAATGGGCGAAATATGAGGCTCAATATCTACATGGTTCGAATCGAGATGACGGATAAGACCCATATAATCGTTTTCAACCTGTTTACCCGACCGGGCAATCTCTTCAGGATCATTAAGCAAAATGTAAAATGTGGAATGACCGGAACCAATAACCATTTTCTCAATCTGAAACGCATAATAAGCCCATTCTATATCGCGATAATGAACATCGTGCCTCAGTACAAGCAGTTTTCCCGGTAAACCTGAGGTGTCAGTATGTAGATAAGTCCGGAAATCCATAAATTCATATCCTTCTTCTTTTAAGGTTGTAAGAAATTTGTAATACTGGGGCATTTTGGCAATAGCCAACGAATCCCGGCGCGACATGGCCTGGTTGTCTTTTATACCATGGCTTGAAATGTGACTGTTAACGGGAGAATACATTTTCTTTCCGCAACTGTATTGGAAAACAAAAATGAATGAAACTATACATGCCCAAAGCAGGGATTTCCTGAAAACTATCCTGATCATACTACATTAAACAATACTTTATCGATAGCACATATATAATGCTAAAAAAAAAGTTTTTCCTTTTTTGCTCCGTTAAAAAATCCTAAAAGACTTCAGATTGTCCAAACTCTGAACATCCCGAACCTCTGAACCTCTGAACTTCTGAACCTCAAATCTCAAATCTCAAACCTTAAACCATAAACTATTCAACAGAGATATCTCCGCTTATCTTTTCATCCACTGACGACCCGCCGATAAAGAAATGCACGTTTCCCTTTTCAAGAACAAAAGAATTAGAATTTACATCCCAATATTTGAGATCTTCAGCCTTCAGGGGAAGGGTGACTTCAACAGTCTGGCCTTTCGGTACAAAAACACGGCGGAATGCTCTCAACTGTTTGATGGGCCTTTCGACCTTTGAACCTGGATAACTGGCATACAACTGAACTACTTCCTCTCCGTCAGCATTTCCAGTGTTTTTAAGCCTGAAGGTCACATTCAGTGTTTGACCGTCTCTGATCGCTTTTTTATCGGTTTGAATTGGCGAGTATTCAAATGTGGTATAGCTTAAGCCGTAACCGAACGGGAAAAGCGGAGTATGTTTATCATACATATATGTGCGGCCGTCTCTCAGATTGTAATCCAGGATGGGCAGTAATTCATCTATCGAAGATGACCAGGTCTGAGTGAGTCGGCCGGCAGGATTCTGCTTGCCGAACAATACATCGGCAAGACCATTGCCGAGTTCCTGGCTGGATTGGGTCATATGCAGAATAGCCGGTACATGCTCCTTTGACCAGTTTATGGCATACGGAAAGCTTGAAATCAGCACAAGAACGGTTTTGGGATTGGCAGCCATGACAAGTTTCACAAGGTCTTCCTGTTCAATGGTGATAGCCTGGCGATCCACATCTTCCCTCCCTTCGCCGGGAACATAATTTTTTCCCCAGCCTGCGTTGTGGCCCAGCGGATCATTACCAATGCATACGATGGCTACATCGGCTTTCCTCGCTGCAATTACAGCCGAATCCGCCTTATTGCTCTGTGCAAATAATATTTCAATTTTGTCGCCTGCCACTTTCCTGATTCCCTGCAAGGCGCTTACCGTATAAGGCGGTTTTCCGCCATACCAGTCGGAAATTACCATATTAGCAGATGGCCCTATTACTGCAACGGTTTTTATCTGATCTTTCTGAATCGGAAGAACCTGTCCTTCATTTTTAAGCAGAACGATTGACTTTACAGTCGCCTGGTAGACCATGTCATGACTTTCAGGCTTAGTCCAGGGTTTGATAGAATCGGTTACTCCTATACCTGAATACGGATTTTTAGTTGAATTATCAAGCAACCCCAATTTCAGCAACACGCGAAGATTGCCGCGGATAGCAACATTGATCTCCTCCTCGGTTATCATTTTTTTTGAAAGGGCTTCCTCAATCGATTTACGGTAATTATCAAGGAACATCGTTATTCCGGCTTTGAGACAAGCAGAAGCTGCCGTTGCAAGGTCAGGATAATATTTGTGAGCCGTTACCAGCAGGTTAAAAGCCCCTCCGTCGGTGCAAATGATGCCGTTCTGGCCCCACTGGTTCACAGTGACATCTTTTAAGACGGGACTAACGGTACAGGGTATCCCATTGTATTTATTATAGGCTGCCATATATGCCCTGGAGCCGCCTTCCGTAACACCTTTAAAAAATCCATATGCATAATATTCCCTGAAAAGCCGTTCATCAAAATCAGAGGAATTGATAGTCCTGTTGTTTTCATTGCTGTTGGCAAGAAAGTGTTTCATCAATGACGCTGTTTTCCAGTATTTGGGATCAGTGCCCTGCAATCCTTTAACAAAAGCCACTGTGAGTCTTGAGTTCAGAAAAGCATCTTCACCATAGCATTCTTCGGTACGGCCCCAACGTATGTCACGGCCAAGATCGGCATTAGGGGCGAGTACAATCAGACCTGCACTGCCATAATCTTTGTTCTGCAGCAAATAGCGGCATTCTTCCGCTTCAAGCGATGCCACACGGGTAATCAGATCCGGATCCCAGGTCTCACCCAGTCCGTAAGCCTGCGGAAATGTGGTGGTTGCCGATTCGCCTTTTCCTTTTACAGCCCAGTTGGCAGGGCCGCTCAGGGCAAGGCCATGCAGGCCTTCTACTATTCTTGTTCCCTTAACTCCGAGACGGGGAATGGAAAGACGTGAAGATAAACAGGTAATCTTCTCATCTAATGTCATCAAGGAGATCAGGTTGTCGAGTCTTTTTTCGTCAGCCAGATCCGGGTTCTGAAAAGGAAAAGTTTGTGAATAACAGGCACACCAGCCTGTTAAAAGGATTGCGTATATAAAAAGCTTTTTCATCGGGTTGTTTGACTTGTTTGACGTTTAAAGATAAAAAGTTCAATCGTATTTTTTAAACCATATCGTTTTATTTTGTGAATAGGGCGCGGTTAATTACCTTTCGGTAAAACTGAAATTCTATCATCATGAACACAAGGTTTCTCTCCACCAGGATTTTCTGTACCCTGATATTAGCGGTAACAACCATGTCTTTGACCATGGCACAGCCTTCGGGCGGCCCATACGGTCCCGTGAAACAGAATTATGTACTTCCTAAAACGGTCGGAAATGTATTCTATGCTGCGGGGCATCACGCCGTTTATGAATGTCGGACAGCATCAGGATTTTGCGGAAAGCTTAAAGAATCACAGGTAAAACAAATGGATTACAATGTCATTGTAAATGATCCTGAAAATAATAACCATGTACTGGCAAACTGGAGCCCCTCAGCCAATTCATCGCAAGTCCAGGGGTGTGACAGGCAACTGCAGTCGGCTGATGACTTCCAATCTGTTTTTGATGGTTCATCTCTGCACAGTCTTTATTTCAGTGAACCGGATCTGCAGGTATTCAAAAGCCGTGAACTGGGAAATTACGAGCTGATTCCGAATTTTAAAGGAGCATCCGGAGCAACTGTTCTTCCGGTTACCGTTCAGAAATTGCTTGGATTGTCGCCTAAATATGTGTCCTACATTGGGGCTTATCCAAGTCGTTAGATCACCAGTCACCAGTTTCTATTCACCAGTCACTTTCTTTTCCCTATGAAGATACATCTCTAACAGCAGGACAACAAATCCTGCTGTTATTTCCATATCGGCAGCGTTGACGATGCCGGTCTGGAAGATGCCGAAATTGAAATGAAGGAAATCAGTTACTGATCCGTATAGGATCCGGTCGATTATATTTCCTATACCGCCGCTTATGATCAGGCAAAGTCCTGAAATCAAAAGCCATGTATTGTTTCTGCTAAACAGGTAATAAAAAGCATAGCAAAGTACAAGAAGCGGCAATACGATCATGAGCACACTGTAAATCCCCCTGTGAACATTACTCCCCAGTCCCAGGAAAGCGCCTGTATTTTCCACCTTGGTCATGGTAATGAAATGATCGAATACAGCAATTCTTTCATTGTATTCGAGGGAATGTCTCACTATGTTTTTAGAAATCTGATCACAACCGACAAGAATAACTATTGTCAGGATCATGACCAGGTTTCTGTACATCCGGCTTTTATTCATCATATCAATTACGATATAAATTCAATTTTTATAAAGTGCGAATTTAGTATTGTTTTTTTCTTAAAGATTAAAATCGAACCGGACTAATGATGTAATTCATCATCTTATTGGCCCATGGAATGAAATACTGAAAATTGGGAGCATCGGTATGTCCCCCGTCATGTTGTCTCCAGGCCAGCTGGCCGTCAGTTAATCCTGTGAGCACGGGGGGCATTTGTTCTTTCATGTAATCATTCATTACACCAAGGTCTTTAGCTCCAAGAAGCTTATATACAACACCGGCTGCTATGGTGGCCATGTAGCTGCCTTTCTGATCGAGCCATTTGGCATCACCTTTTTCGGGAATTCCATAGCTGATAAAAACAAGCCTGGGAGCGCAAAGGGCAATCAGTTCATGTGAGTCAACCGGAAGGTCACAACCTGATTTTTTCCCGCTGATTCCCTTCGATGCCCCGTATTTTAAATAATTACCTGCCATCCAATGATACTCACCTGATGAAGTTAGGTTTTCAACTGCTTCACCGAAAAATCTGCGATGGAGCGTTGTTCCACCCTTACCGGATGAGCCGATAAGTCCGACGGCGAATCTTGTTTCAAAAGCAAGTGTGACGAGAGCTGCCTTTCCGTATCGTGAAACGCCTTCAATTCCTACTTTTTTGGAATCCACTAGGGTGTCGGTTTCGAGATAATCCAGTCCTCGTGCTGCACCCCAGGCCCATGCACGCAGAGCGCCCCAGTCATCGGGTTTCCTGGGCTGCCCTTTATTCACAAGTCCAATTATTCCACGGGTTAATCCGGCGCCGTTATCAGCCTGTATGCTCGACGGATCAATGATGGCATATCCCCATCCGGCTGCAAGCAATTGTTCTGTGGGTGCTGATTCACCGTTGGGCGGAGGAGCGAAAAAATCAGGTCCCGGCAATCTGGTAATAGGTGTATAGGCAGGGTATTTTTCAAAAACCGCCTTCATTTCAGGATCATTTTGAATAAGCATTTTCTTGAAGGCTTCATTGATCTTCACCAAATCTTCAGGGGATGGCTGGGCAGGCGAGGGGAGAACCGGCCGGCCGAACATCATTAACACAGGAACAGGACCCTTTACGTTAACAGGCAAAACAACCACCATATTGATATCCACGTTTATCAGCGGATAGTCATGGTTGTCCACATGTCCGTTCAGTTGACGGGCTATGACGGGTATGCGACCCACGAATTCCCGATCGGTAATTTTAACTTCCCACGTAACACCCGGAATATAATCCGGTAACCGGCCATAGACTTCTCTTTCAAATGCTTCAGCAATTTCAGGTCTGCGCAGTTTCCACCACATATCTGGGGAAGAAATTTTTTTACCATTATTTAATGTGAGCACATCCGGAAGCCGGGGACAGGGATTGGCAAGTGATTCATCGTAATTGGCATGATTCGGATCATTTTCATTACCGCTGAAACCGGGCCGGATTTCCGTGATGCCCAGTTGCTTCATCATATTATCATGATCTTCCTGAGCAGTAAAGGTGACAGGAGTCGGGTAATCCGGTTCAATTTTTTGTGCGGGCAGCAATCCTGTAATTCCTGAAAATAAAAGCAGGAATGTGAATTTTTTCATCTTACTCACCAATGGTTTCTTCAAAGGATGAAATTAATCTTTTTTGTTTTTCCCGGAATTAGTATGTCTTTTTATCAATTATAGTTTTGCAGTTGAGACAAAAAACTCTGTGTACACATATCGTCGCTCCGCAAACCTTGCATTTCCATTTTAAGTCCTCGGCTTTCAAGAATGTCTCAATCCCGGACTTTTTAATGTCGTCAAGATTTTCGATCATGCTCATTCCATATTTGGATTTATATCGTAAATCAAGATTTTTTAACCTTGTGCAGGGATATATTTTACAATCAAAACAATATCCGGATTCAGTTTCTGCAAGCAGTTCACAATTTGCAATTTTACAGCTCCGGCATACCTTTGGCTTGTTCGGGTCATCAATCCTGTAACAGCCACCACAAGGTTTTTTATCTCTTAAATGACCAATGCAGAGCCCGCAATTCATTCCGCAGGGAGCAATAATTTTAATCATTGACATTAGTTTGTTTAATCAACCAACACTAGCACCCGGAGTCGGGATATCTATCTAAAAAATCTATTTATGTCAAAGATCCATCATAGAACGTTTGAGCCAATTCTGCCGCAAGTTGCCGTTGATTATTCATGTTTCTATGATTTTTTATTAAATGACCTACAACGTTCGCCGGTATTGCCAAACAAGCCAGGTGCGCTGTTAATTTCTTTAAATTATTCAAAATACTCGATTCCGTTTTTGTCTACATAACCCCTTTTACCATCAATTTCAACCATAAACAACCCATTCCTGATTTGAACGATATAATTGTATTTTTCTTTCTGTATTTTTCCGTAATCGATATTGTAATCAGGATAATTTATTTTTCTTATATACTCAAATTTAAGAATAAAGTCATCCCATTTCATAAATTCAATTAATGTCTTTCCAGATGTATCTATTGCACTGTAAAAACCTTTCTTTTCAACAACACCCATCCCATATCTGAATGGTTGTGCATAATCATATTCAATTCTGGTAATTTCTCTTCCTTTTGTATTAACATACCCATATTTACCTTTTAATTGCACTCGACCAACGCCACCCGAGAATTCAAGAGTACCGTCAGGAGATGTACTGCAATCCTCAAAAGTAAAGGGTTCATATTTCAATGGTACTACTATCTCACCTTTTTCGTTAATATAGCCAGCTTTCCCGTCCTTTTCAATAACGCTTAAGCCATTATTAAAAGCCAACGGCTTATTATAAATAATGGGTATTATGATATTACCGTTTTGGTCAATAGTACCGTATTTTTCATCTCCAACCGATAAATAGCCATGGTAGAATGATACCCAATTATAAGGTATGTGGTAATGTATTTTGCCATTTCTGATATCCAGCAGATTCCATTTATTGTATTTTTTAACCGGCATTAATGAATCATTTAGCCACTCCATGCCTGTATATTCATATTGATCTATAAATGAAGATAAAATTTTTCCTTTATAATTAAATATATAAGAAGTATCCATCTTGCTGGCCATATAGAGGCCATTGATAAAACTTGAAATCCTATCATAAAGCGGTTTTATAAAATAATTACCTAAAGTATCAATAACTCCCCATTTTCCGTTCAAAGATACCTCAGCCCTGCCAAATTCATCAAACATTCTGAAGTCATCATATATTATTTCAGAAATAAAACCTTTTTTTGGACTATAAAAGCCCCATAATAGCCCTTTCCTAAAAGGGATGAGGCCACTATAGCATATTGTATCACCAGTATTAGCAGATAATTGCATTAATAAAGAGTCCTGCGCAATAACCTTATTTGATCTTTTTTGCGGTTCATTTTTGCATGAAAACGACAATATACCTAGTATTAATCCTAAGATCAATAGGAAATTTTGTTTATGCATAATGTATTGTATATAATGGCGCTAAATAAGTGTCTTAATGCGCGTAAAAGATATTGTTATCATTGCGCTAAAATTTTATCCAAATTTAATCAATTTTCAATTGAAAGGCACACTGATGGTGTCAGCAGTTCAAGTGAACACACATTAGCACCGAATAGCCCGGCAATTGGCTATGACCGGTTGCTGGCACCAGTTAATTTATTTCTTTTTGAAAGCAAAGTCCTCAATTATTAAGGTATCAATATATGCTGCTTTGATCCAGCCATAAATTGTATCCTTATCAAGTAATCTAATCCCAATATATTTATTGCTATTATTTTCCCAATTATTTATCCAGGCTGGGAAGGATGAATTTGCAAAATATACAATTGTACAAGTATCCCAATTATTGTATTGAAAGATCTTCTCTCCTTTTACAAATTGTTTGATTATATGATCTGAATCCGTTGCTATTTGATAATTTTTATTAAGTCTCGTCAATTCAATTAATTGATAACCTGTAGGAAAACAATCCCCGATATTGCCTGCATTACAGCATGAAAAGTCTAAATCAGGGACCTCAACATCGTATGTTATTTTAAGATCAGAATTATTGTCAAAATCTAAATCAACAGAATTATCTCCGTAAAAATATTTACATGCAGTTTGAGTATAATCTATTCTGATATTTGGAATAAAATCAAAAAAACTGACCGAATCTCCCTTCTGACCAGCAAAAATGCTAAAATCAGTTTTTATGAATTCCTTTTTGTCTTCTTCGCAGCTAAAAAATATTAGTAAGCATAAGATTAGGTAAAATGGTTTCATATTTTTCTATTAATTGGTGTATTATCCACTTTAAAGGCACGGCAATTGCCCAACAATTGCGTATACCAGCCACAGTAAATTTATTAAAATTTCCAATTAATATTTACCCCAAAGGATAACCAGGCACCAAAATCATTACGATTGTTATAGGTTGGTCCAACACCCCATTCATACAGTTCTGGGTCTTTGTGACCTAAAGTCTCGTCATACTCCAATTCACTAACTTTCCTTAAAAGCTTTTGGAAACCAATGCCAGCATACGTATCAACAATTAAGTGTTTGGTGATAAAAAAAGTATGACCCATTTTAGGGACGACAGTAATACGTCTGTCTTTCACTGTATAAATGTCTTTTATTTTAACTGAGTCGTTGTTCGGTTGCAAATAAAACATCTTATCATGAAATGTATTTTGATGGATACCCATCTCAAGCGATACATAAAGATTTCTATTTAAATAGTATGGTACTTCCAATAAAAGCTTATGTCCATCAAACCTGTATAAATCATCATAATGATAGACATCAATCTTTTTGCCATATTTCAGTTGAATTTCGATTCTATTTGTCACAAAATATGATGCACCAAAATCCAAACTAGGCATAAATATATTACCAATATTCAAAGGCGCAAGAGTAATTAGAACATTCCCCTGTTCAAATCTTTTCTTATTCGTTTCCTGCGCTCCGGACAAGATTGAACATAATGTTAAAAATATTACTAGAGGATATCTGTACATGTCTTATATTATTGTGGCTAATGCTCGCCGGTATAACCGGTTGCGTTTCGAAGCGCTTGCATGTCGGGTTACGAACTTATAAAAGCCAATTGAGCTAACAATAGAAGCGCACGGCCCGGAAATAACGTATGACCGGTTGTTAACGGCTGTTTTTATTCAATCCTTACCAATTTTATAAAGTCAGGTTTTATTAAAAGTAAATAATATTTCTGCTTAAAGGAATTATTGGTTATTATTATTATACCATTAACCTTATCATAAGACCAGATATCATCACTTTTTTTGTTTTCCATGACAGCAACAAATTCACTTGATTGTAAGTGTTTATAATTCGTAGTTAGGAATAAATTGGACTTAGTAAATTCCCACTGGGAATAATCCATTGTAATTGATTTAGGTAAATTTTTGACTAATGATATTGTATCATTAATCTGTATCTTTTTAGATGCCAATAAGTACCATTTTCCTACAATTGTCTCTGAATTGTAGAGATCTTGTCCCGATATTGAGTATGTAAAGAATACAAGACAAAGGCTAAATGTTACTGATAATAATTTATTCATGACATTTTTTAATAAGATGCATGAGAAATTTAATTTCCACAATCGTCCGGTATATTTTTATAATATGTCTTATCCTAAAATATGGCTACAGGTTAAACAATAAATTAAGCTACATTTTCAAAGACATAATTGGGAGTTTTATAACCTAAAGATAAGTGAAGTCTTTTAGAGTTATAAATCTCAATTGCATTTCTTGTTGCATCGC
>DATGXG010000035.1 GCA_035299085.1 Bacteroidales bacterium
CGGATTGTACATAAGGCACGAATCGCCTGATTGAAGGCAATTTCAAAATATTAAATACATTTGTAAACTAAATTAATATTTTTTTTCTTATTTCGCTAAGCTTTAAAAAGCATTTTAAAATTTATTAACATTCGTCCTAAAAGGTTAAGATTTTCACATGGCAGCGCAAGAAAAGGGGGAAATGACGTTCCTTGAACACCTCGAAGAGCTCAGGTGGCACATTATCCGGTCAGTAATTGCAATTATAGTGATTGCCATTGCCGCATTTGTTTTTAAAAATTTTCTTTTTGATACTTTGTTGTTGGGGCCCAGCAGGGCTGATTTCTGGACCAACCGCATGCTGGCCTGGGTGGGAGAGAAAGTGCACATGAACCTGCTCATCAATCAAAAGCCTCTTGTTTTACAAAATACAGCGGTGGCCGGACAATTTGTTTCGCACATTAAGATAAGTCTCATCGCCGGTCTGGCATTGGGTTTTCCTTATCTGTTCTATGAATTCTGGCTTTTTATAAAGCCTGCTTTATATACGAATGAACGCCGACATGCATCAGGAGCTGTTTTTTACATTACATTCCTTTTCGTGCTTGGTATTACTTTTGGTTACTATCTGATTACCCCTTTTTCAATCAATTTTCTTTACAATTACCAGGTAAGTGAAGTTGTAAAAAATATACCTACACTCTCGTCTTATGTATCACTGGTTACATCCATTGTGCTTGTAAGCGGGATACTCTTTGAACTTCCCATGCTGATCTATTTTCTGAGTCAGATCGGGTTGGTAACGCCTTCATTTCTGAAAAAGTACAGGCGTCATGCATTTGTGGTTATTTTGCTTGTTGCGGGTATCATAACACCCACTCCGGATATGTTTACCCAACTTATGGTATCTTTGCCGATGATTTTACTGTATGAAATCGGTATTATCCTTTCAAGACGTGTTGAAAAGGCAAAGGAAAAGGCTGCATTGGCCGGATAATTATCAGGCATAAATTATGAAATTAAGGACAGAAAACCTTGTAAAGCGTTACCGGACCAGGACCGTGGTTAAGGATGTGTCCTTTGAAGTGGAACAGGGTGAAATTGCCGGTCTGTTAGGGCCGAATGGTGCCGGAAAGACCACATCATTCTATATGATTGTCGGACTTATCCAACCGAATTCAGGTAAAATTTTCCTTGACAATGAGGAAATTACTTACGAACCGGTATACCGGCGTGCACAGAAAGGCATCGGTTATCTTGCCCAGGAAGCTTCAGTTTTCCGCAGGCTGAGCGTGGAAGATAATATCCGTGCTGTTCTTGAAATGACCAATCTTAAAAAAGAGGAACAGAAAGAACGTGTTGAGTCGCTGCTGAATGAATTCGGTTTGCAAAAAATAAGAAAGAGCCTGGGCATTCAACTTTCAGGAGGAGAGAGGCGAAGAACCGAAATTGCACGCGCTCTAGCCCTTAAACCGAATTTTATACTGCTCGATGAGCCTTTTGCCGGGGTTGATCCTATTGCAGTTGAAGATATCCAGGAAATTGTGGCCAAACTCAAAAATAAAAATATTGGCATCCTGATTACCGATCACAATGTCCATGAAACGTTATCGATAACCGACAGGGCGTATCTTCTTTTCGAAGGCGAGATTCTCAAAGCCGGAACGGCCCGGGAACTCGCGGAAGACGAGCAGGTGAGAAGGGTATATCTTGGAAAAAACTTTGAACTCCGGTAGAAATTTATTTACGATTTACGATTAAAATAGTGATTAGTGATTAGTGATTAGTGACTGGTGACTGGTGACTGAACACTGAACACCGAACACCGAACCTCAAACTTGAAACCTCAAACATTCCAATGTCAAAAGTATACTTCACAGATCTCCGTGCGAATGCAACAATGAACCTGCAGCGCAAACTTGAAATCCTGATGAGAAAGGCGGGTATTGACACGATTGATTTTGATAAAAAGCTGACTGCAATTAAGATCCATTTCGGCGAACCCGGGAATCTTGCCTATTTAAGGCCCAACTTTGCCGCTACAGTGGTTAAATACCTCAAAAGCAAAGGCGCAAAACCGTTCCTTACCGATGCCAACACGCTGTATTCGGGCCGCCGGTCCAATGCCGTTGATCACCTGCGTTCGGCCTGGGAAAACGGGTTTAACCCTCTGGCTGTGGATTGTCCGGTGATCATTGCTGATGGGCTCAAAGGCCTTGATTACGATGAAGTACCTTTGAATATGGAATTTTGTAAAACGGCTAAAATTGGTAAGGCCGTTACCGATGCCGATGTGATCATTTCAATGACCCATTTTAAAGGGCATGAACTTACCGGTTTTGGTGGGGCTCTGAAAAACCTGGGAATGGGAAGTGCGGCCGTGGGCGGTAAAATGGAATTGCATTCAACTTCAGCTCCACGGATTTATGAAGAAAATTGTACAGGCTGTAAAATCTGTGTTAAAAACTGCGCTCAGGAAGCCATTACAGTTGGTGGTGATAAAATTGCTGTGATCGACTATGAAAGGTGTATCGGGTGCGGACAATGTGTGGCAGTGTGCCAGTACGACAGTGCCCAGGTGGTTTGGGAAAACGCTTCGGAATTGTCGAACTGCAAGATTGCAGAATACACTGCTGCCGTCTTAAAAGATAAGCCTTCATTCCACATCAATTTTATTCTTGATGTATCGCCTGATTGCGATTGCTGGAATTTCAATGATTATCCGCTGGTTCCGGATATCGGCATCGCAGCCTCCTTTGATCCGGTTGCCCTTGACCAGGCATGTGTTGATCTGGTCATCAAGGCACCTCTTATGCCGGGCAGCAGGGTGTATAAGAATAGCGCCCATGATCACAGCGGTCATGACAAATTCACAATGACCCACCCTAATGTGCACTGGGAATCAGGACTGGCACATGGCCAAAAAATAGGTCTTGGTGAAAGAAAATATGAGCTGATTAAAATCTGATCAGGTACGTTTTACCTTATTTCGTAAGCCACCACTGAATTGGCATTAAATGTAGGAACAAGAAGCAACTTCTTGGTAACCACATATTCTATGTCAGCGGCATTTACTTTGGCCGGTGTCGTATCAAGCAGTGGTTTTTTACCCTGGCCTTTGCCAACCCTGCTCACATGTCCCTGCCAGTCCGAAATAATATAGTTGCCTTTACCATCCGGCACAAGTCCGTCAACTGATCCTGTATTCGGAATGTAATCGCTGATTTCTTTTGTTTTAGGGTCAATGATAACTATGCTGTTTTCGAGGCCTGCCAGCAAATTGCCTTTTTCCATATACAATCCGTTGATGCCCTTCAGCCTGTCATCCTTCACGAGTAATTCAGCCTTTCCCTGCCTGATCACATGAACTGTCTTGTTTTCAGTATCGGAAACATATACATTGCCCTGTGCATCTGTTGCTATATCATTAAGGAATTTTGCGCCCTGAACCGGAATCATACGGTTAATCTTCCCGGTTTTGATATCTATTTCAGCCACCCTGTCAATGTCAGAAACATAGAGGAGATTGCTTATTACGCCCATTCCTTTGGGTGCATTCAATCCTTTTATCCACTGCGCAGAGATTATTTTACCATCTTCTGAAAGTTTGGAGATAAAACCGGTATTATCTTTTTCGTTAGGGGCACCTGTTACGTTTGAAACATATATAACCTGGTTGAGGTTATCATAAAAAACGGATTCCGGAACTTTGAGTTCTCCTTTGGCTTCCCATTTTTTTGTAAGACTGTCTGAAACGAAAACCTGTTGTGCTGTTAACGACAAGACGGCAATGTTCAGACACAGAATGGATATTATTTTTCTCATGGCTGGTTTTTAATTAGTTACAAAAATATGGCAATCTTTCCTTACTTATAATGTTTTTCTTCCAATAGTAGCACATAAGTGCGGAAATAGTTCATTTCATGCAGACAACAAACAGATTATCAAATTGTATTTCCAATTTATTTTCATGAAAATTAAAAAGTGGTATCTTTGCGCGAAATTTACGCGGATGTGGCGTAATTGGTAGCCGCGCAAGACTTAGGATCTTGTGCCGTAAGGCGTGGGGGTTCGAGTCCCTTCATCCGCACTGTAGTTTACTTAGACCGGAAGGTTGAGAAATGAATTATTAAATTGAAACTGATGAATATTAAAAAAGACAGTATTGACGAGCTGAATGCAGTAGTAACGATTAAAATTGAAAAGCCTGACTACGAGGAAAGAGTGAATAAGATTCTGAAGGACTACCGCAGGAAAGCCAAATTTGATGGTTTCAGGCCGGGTAATGTTCCCCAGGGGCTCGTAAATAAGATGTACCGCAAGCCGGTTCTGGCTGAAGAAATAAATAAGGTGTTGGCTGAGTCACTTAGCAAGTACCTTGTAGACGAAAAGCTTAATATTTTAGGCGAACCGTTGCCAAATGAAGCTCATCCTCTTAACATTAACTGGGATACCGATACTGAATTTGAATTCGTTTTTGATCTTGGACTTGCCCCTGACCTCACACTTGAAATCAGTGATAAGGACGTTCTGCCATTATATGATATAGCAGTGGATGATGAGGAAGTGAACAAGCAGATCGACAGGATGACGAACCGCTATGGCTCATTTGCTGACACCGATGTAATTTCTGAAAATGAAATGATCAAAGCGGATCTGACCGAGCTGGATGCTTCAGGCAATGCTGTTGAGAATGGTGTAAAAGTTGAAGACGGAACGATTTCACTTGAGTTTGTGAAAGACCAGGAAAGCAAAGATAGATTCAAAGGGCTGAAAGCAGGGGATGAATTGGTTCTTGATGTTAAAAAGGCTTTTGTAAATGATACCGACCTGGCAGCCTTGCTTAAAATCGATAAGGAAAAGCTGAATGATATCAACCCTGATTTTAAAGTCGTTGTTAAATCAATTTCCAGGTTTGAGAAAGCACCTGTAAACCAGGAACTGTTTGATAAAGCTTACGGAAAAGACAAAGTGAAATCGGAAGAAGAATTCCGCCAGAAAGTTCGCGATGAATTGAAAGCTGCATTGGGAAACAGCAGCAATTATAAATTCAAAAAAGATGCCCGCGATTATTTTCTTGGTAAATTCGACAGGAAACTTCCCGAAGAATTCCTGAAAAGATGGCTTCTTCACACCAATGAAGGTAAAGTTACACAGGAGCAGGTTGACAAGGATTTTGTACATTTTACCGAGGACCTTAAGTGGCAGCTGATTAAAGGTAAAATTACACGTGAGCAGGAATTGAAAATCAACGAGGAAGATTTGGTAGCCCATGTAAAAGAAGCCATTCGCCAGCAGTTTGTTCAGTATTATGGTCTGGCAGAGGTGCCCGAAGATCTTCTGGATAAATATGCGAAAGAAAGTCTGAACCGCGAAGAAGAAAGAAACCGTTATATCGACAGCCTGAACGAAGAGAAAGTTTTTGATTTTATCCGGAAAACGGTAAAACTTGATACCAAAGAAATAACTTTGGAGAATTTCAACAAACTTTTTGAATAAGAGTTATAGTTATTAAGTAAAACTTTGAGTATGGACCTGATAAGGGATTTCAACAAATTTGCCACCGGTCATATGGGAATCAGCAGCATCAACCTGCACCGGTTCACATCGGTGACAAATAGTTATATTTCTCCCACCATCATTGAGGAACGCCAGTTAAACATAGCCCAGATGGATGTGTTTTCAAGGCTTATGATGGACCGGATTATTTTTCTGGGCCTGCCGATTGATGATTATGTTGCCAATATTATACAGGCTCAGCTTTTATATCTCGATTCCGCCGATCCCGGCAAGGATATCCAGATCTATTTTAACACTCCCGGAGGGGCAGTTCATGCCGGTTTGGGCATTTATGACACCATGCAGTATGTAACCTGTGACGTGGCCACTATTTGCACAGGCATGGCCGCTTCGATGGGTGCAGTTCTTCTTTGTGCCGGAACCAAAGGTAAACGTACGGCATTGCGCCATTCAAGGATTATGATTCACCAGCCTATGGGCGGAGCACAGGGCCAGGCGACCGATATTGAAATTACAGCCAGGGAAATTCTGAAACTCAGATCAGAATTGTATACAATTATTGCGGACCATTCGGGAAATACGCTTGAAAAAGTGGAAAAGGATTCTGACCGCGATTACTGGATGACAGCTAAAGAAGCTATGGAGTACGGAATGATCGATGAAATCCTCGAACGGACCAAAAAGAAATAACGTGTCTTGTTTTTTCCTAACTTTGGACAGTTAAAAATCGTTTAACCGAATAAATTTTCGTTAATGGATAAATGCTCATTCTGCGGACGCGATAAAAGGGATACTAATTTGCTGATTGCAGGCATATCTGGACATATATGCGACAACTGCGTGGAGCAGGCATATGAGATTGTACAGGAGGAAACAAAGAAAAAGGCACCTTTTGACGTCACCAATATAAAGCTTCTAAAACCGAAGGAAATCAAGAAATTCCTTGATCTTTACGTGATAGGGCAGGAAGATGCCAAAAAGATCATTTCCGTTGCCGTTTATAATCATTATAAAAGGTTAATGCAGATCACACGCCGCGACCAGGCTGACGAAGTTGAAATTGAGAAATCGAATATCATTCTGGTCGGAGAGACTGGCACCGGTAAAACTCTGCTGGCACGTACAATCGCCAAACTGCTTCATGTACCTTTTACAATAGTTGACGCCACGGTTCTTACTGAGGCCGGCTATGTAGGCGAGGACATTGAAAGCATTCTTACAAGGCTTTTGCAGGTTGCCGATTATAATACTGAAGCGGCTGAAAAAGGAATTGTCTTCATTGATGAGATCGATAAAATAGCGCGCAAAGGCGACAATCCTTCAATTACCCGCGACGTTTCAGGCGAAGGTGTTCAACAGGGCCTTCTCAAACTTCTTGAGGGTTCTGTAGTTAATGTTCCACCCCAGGGCGGGCGTAAACATCCCGATCAGAAAATGATACCGGTTGATACCCGGAACATTCTTTTTATTTGCGGCGGTGCTTTTGAAGGCATTGAACGTAAAATAGCCCACCGGCTGAATACAACGGTTGTCGGTTATAACGCTTCAAGGCAAACCGATCGCATCGAAAGGGAGAACCTGATGCAGTATATTGCACCCCAGGATCTGCGGGCTTACGGTATGATTCCTGAAATAATCGGGCGTTTGCCGATTCTTACTTACCTGCATCCGCTCGACAGGAAAACTTTACGCAGCATTCTAACCGAACCGAAGAATTCAATCATCAAGCAATATGAAAAGTTGTTCGATATGGATGAAGTGAAACTCACCTTCGAAGAAGAGGCACTTGATTATATTGTTGACAAAGCGGTTGAATTCAAGCTTGGCGCCCGCGGATTGAGGTCAATTTGCGAGGTGATTATGGTAGATGTTATGTTCGAGCAGCCCTCATCAGAGGACCGTGAATTCGTTGTCACTGCTGATTATGCTAAGACAAGGGTTGATAAAATCAACCTGCACCGGTTGAAAGCGGCCTGATTTTGAAATTAAAAAATATGTAATATATTTGCATTGTAATCGGATATAAATGAACAGAACGTATACAACTTGGTGGTGGTGGTACATCCATTTTCTCATAAACCCGTGAGACCGTCACCCTTTTGTATTCACTAAAAGATATAGCAGCGGCCTATCGTACTCACGGTAGGCCGCTTTTGTTTTGTCACCCTTTATCAAAATGATATGAAAAAATACACGATTAAAACCAAAACCAGGCAGATGCTGGCCGACACCATTACCCCGGTGAGCATTTATTTACGAATCAGGGATGTCTTTCCTAATTCACTGCTGCTTGAAAGTTCCGACTATCACGGTAATGAGAACAGTTATTCCTTCATTTGCCTTAAACCCATTGCCGGTTTTGAAGCTGATCACGGAACAGTAACCGAAAGCTATCCTGACGGAACCGTTGCTAAAACTGAATTAACCGGAAATACAGGCCTGAAGGAAAGATTCAGGAATTTTCTGCAATCATTCGAACAGTCGGCTGACCAATCAGGGGCTGTTATAAACGGGTTATTTGGATATGCCTCCTATGATGCCATCCGGTATTTTGAGACAATAAAACTGAAAGACCGAGTAATTCCCGAACAACAAATACCTCACCTCAAATACAACTTCTACAACTACATCATTGCCATCAATCATTTTCAGAACAACCTGCAGATTATTGAAAACCGAATAAATGGTGAGCCCAGTGAACTCGAAAGGATTGAAACCCTTTTGAACAGCCGCAACCTGGCTATTTTCAATTTCAAAACCATCGGATCGGAAAATTCAAATATCTCCGATGAAGAATATATGAAAATGGTGACAAAAGGGAAAGAGCATTGTTACAGGGGCGATGTGTTCCAGGTGGTCCTTTCACGCCAGTTTTCACAGCGGTTTACAGGTGATGAATTCAATGTATACAGGGCTCTCCGGTCAATCAATCCATCCCCCTACCTGTTTTATTTCGATTACGGAAATTATAAAATCTTTGGCTCCTCACCCGAATCGCATCTGAAAATAAACAAGGGCAAGGCATACATCAATCCGATTGCCGGAACATTTAAAAGAACAGGCGATGATGAACATGACAAGGTTCTTGCCCAGAAACTTTCAACCGATCTGAAAGAGAATGCAGAGCATGTAATGCTTGTTGACCTGGCAAGGAACGATCTCAGCCGCCATGCCGGTAATGTTGAAGTTGAGAGATACCGTGAAGTACAATTCTTTTCGCATGTAATCCACCTGGTTTCATCCGTTTCGAGTCAGCTGAATTCCACATCAGATATTACCGATATGATGGCAGCCACTTTCCCGGCAGGCACCCTGACAGGTGCCCCCAAATTCAGGGCTATGCAGCTTATTGATGAATACGAAAACCAGAATCGCGGATATTATGGCGGTGCCATTGGTTTTCTCGATTTCAACGGCAGATTTAACCACGCCATCATGATCAGGACATTCCTGAGTAAGGGGAATACACTCTTTTACCAGGCCGGTGCGGGAATCGTAGCCATTTCAAACGAGGAAAGTGAATTGCAGGAGGTGAACAACAAACTGGGAGCTTTGAAAAAAGCGATTGAGCTGGCGGGTCAAATCAATTAATCACTGAAACATGAAAAAGATTCTTGTAATCGACAATTACGATTCCTTTACATACAACCTGGTTCATTACATTCACCGGATACACGGCCATTATCCCGATGTGTACAGAAATGACGGGATTGACCTGGCATCGGCAGAGAAATACGATAAAATACTGCTGTCACCTGGGCCGGGGATTCCCGTAGAGGCGGGCATCTGCCTTGACCTGATCAGGGAGCTGGGTAAGAAAAAAAGTATCCTGGGTGTGTGCTTGGGCCACCAGGCGATTGGTGAAGCCTATGGCGGTACACTTGCAAATCTTTCGCAGGTTTTTCACGGACTGGCAACACCGGTTGCCATCACTTCCAAAGAAGAACCGTTGTTCAGTGGTTTGCCGGTAACTTTTACAGCAGGGCGCTATCATTCATGGGTAGTCACCCGTGAAAATCTGCCGGAATGCTTCACCATTACATGCGAGGATGAAAATGGCACTATCATGGGAATTTCCCATAAGCGGCATGACGTGCGGGGTGTGCAGTTTCATCCCGAATCGGTGCTTACTGAACATGGCTATGAAATAATGAAAAACTGGCTTAACCTGTAAAATCTGAATCATGAAAAATATTCTCAATCACCTTTTTGAGCACAAAACCCTGAAAAAATCAGAGGCTGAAGAAGTGTTAACTAAAATTGCTGGGGGCATTTATTCGGAATCCGAAATGGCAGCCTTTATTACCGTGTACCTTATGCGAAGCATAACAGTGGAAGAGCTGACTGGCTTCCGTGATGCACTCAGGAATCTTTGCCTGCGGGTAAACCTTGATGATTTCGACACCATGGATGTTTGCGGTACCGGTGGTGACGGTAAGGATACATTTAATATATCCACGCTTACTACCTTTGTACTGGCAGGTGCCGGGGCGAAAATCGCTAAACACGGCAACTATGGAGTATCGTCGGTGTGCGGATCATCAAACATAATGGAATACTTCGGGTATAAATTTTCAGTGGACAGAGATAAATTGCGGCGGGAAATCGACAAGAGCGGAGTTTGTTTTTTGCATGCCCCGCTGTTTAACCCGGCCATGAAAAATGTGGCTCCTGTTCGACGAGCACTGAAAGTGAAAACCTTTTTCAATATGCTTGGCCCCATGATCAACCCGGCTTTTCCGGGAAAACAAATGATCGGGGTTTACAGCCTCGACCTTGCCCGTCTTTATAATTACCTCTACCAGCAATCGGATACCCGCTTTGCCATCATCCACAGCCTCGATGGCTATGATGAAATTTCACTTACATCCGATTTTAAATACATCCTTAACGGGGTTGAGCGGATTGTATCGCCGGGTGAATACAGCTACGATCTGACCACGCATGAATCGCTCAACGGAGGATCTACGGTTAAAGAGTCAGCTGACATATTCCTGAATGTACTGAAGGCTTGTGGTACTAAAGCTCAGATGCAGGTTGTGACGGCCAACGCACAGGTGGCACTGATGTGTTATTATCCCGGTAAGTCAGCCGCTACATGCAGGCAGCTTGCCGAAGAATCGCTGAAAAGTGGTAAAGCGCTCGCGTCGTTTGAAAATCTCATATCCATGCAATAATGACAATACTTGACGAAATAATTGCCTTTAAAAAAGAGGAAATAACGGAGGCCAGGAAAAAGTTCCCTGAAAGCCGGCTGCAAAACAGCAAGCTGTTCAGGCGAAAGGTGCTTCCTATGACAGAAAGTCTTCTGAGTCCCGACAAGACCGGTATAATTGCCGAGTTTAAACGGATGTCGCCTTCAAAGGGAATGATTAATGCAGATTGTTCGATAGAAGAAGTGATAACTGGCTATTTCAGGTGCGGTGCTTCGGGTTTGTCTGTGTTAACCGACAATCATTTTTTCGGAGGAAACAATGACGATCTTAAAAGAGCAAGGGAACTCACCTCTATACCGGTATTAAGGAAGGATTTCATTATTGATCAATACCAGATTACAGAGGCCAGGGCGATAGGAGCCGATCTGATCCTGATTATCGCTGCAGCAGTGAGCCGTTCACAGGCAGATGAGCTGGCAGCCTATGCCAGGTCGCTTGACCTGCAGGTACTGCTTGAAGTTCACAATGCTGATGAACTGAATTACGTCAGTAATAATGTGAACATTGTCGGTGTGAACAACCGGGATCTGAAAACCTTTAAAATCGATATCGAAACTTCTGTAAACCTGGCCTGTGAGATACCTGACGGTTTCCTGAAAATTTCGGAAAGCGGCATTACTTCGCCGCTGGTTTACAAAAAACTTAAAGGGTGCGGATATAACGGATTCCTCATAGGAGAAAATTTTATGCGCACTCCCGAACCGGCAAAGGCGTTTGCCGATTTTGTCGAACTTATTACATCCTGAGATGATCCGGATTAAAGTGTGTGGCATGAGAGACCCCGGCAATATCAGGGAGGTGTCTGCGAAAAGGCCCGACATGATGGGATTTATTTTCTTTCCCGGATCAAAGCGGTTTGTTGGCATTGATCCTGACCCTGAAATGTTTGGATTGGTACCGGATGATATAAAAAGGGCGGGTGTTTTTGTAAACCAGGACTCTGCTTTTATTCTTAAAACTGCAGAAGACTTCGGCCTGCATATGATTCAGCTCCATGGCTCAGAATCGCCCGCCGTTTGTGCATCCTTTCGTAATGCCGGGTATATGGTAATAAAGGCCTTTGGAATCGGCGGAGATTTTGATTTCAAAAAAATAAGAACTTACTCAGATTGTTGCGATTATTTTCTCTTTGACACCTACACAGAAGCCCATGGTGGTTCGGGTACGCAGTTTGACTGGTCTGTGCTCGATCGTTACACTTTACAGGTGCCGTTTCTTCTCAGCGGAGGAATAGGGGAGAATGATGCGGTGCGGATAAATGAAATGGTCCATTCCATGTTCTACGGAGTTGATATTAACAGCAGGTTTGAAACCTCACCGGGTCTTAAGGATGCCATTAAAGTCGGGCAGTTCATTAATGCCCTTCATGAAAAATAATTTAAACAGGAAATACGACAAAAAATGAAGTATTCGGTTAACGATAAGGGTTATTACGGGGAATTCGGCGGAGCTTTTATTCCCGAAATGATGTATCGCAATATTGAAGAATTGCGTGAAAATTATCTGAAAATACTTTCAGATCCTTCTTTCATAAGCGAATTCAAAAACCTGCTGAAAAATTATGTGGGCCGGCCGTCGCCTTTGTATTATGCAGCCAGGCTGTCGGAGCATTTCAGGACGAGGATTTTTCTGAAGCGCGAAGACCTCAACCACACCGGTGCCCATAAGATAAACAACACGGTGGGGCAGATACTGATTGCAAAACGGCTTGGGAAGACACGGATTATTGCGGAGACAGGTGCCGGCCAGCATGGAGTGGCCACAGCGACGGTTTGCGCTTTAATGGGACTCAAATGCATCGTTTACATGGGCAAAACCGATGTGGAAAGGCAGGAACCGAATGTGTTGAGGATGAAGATGCTGGGTGCAGAAGTGATCCCGGTGTTAAGCGGAAATATGACACTGAAAGATGCTACAAATGAAGCTATCCGCGATTGGATCAACAACCCGGTTGATACTCATTATATAATCGGTTCGGTTGTGGGGCCGCATCCTTATCCCGACCTGGTTGCGCGCCTGCAGTCGGTTATAAGTGAAGAGGTGCAGGCTCAGCTGCTAGAACAGACAGGAAATCCTGATCCGGATTACATTATTGCCTGTGTGGGAGGTGGGAGTAATGCGGCCGGGGCATTCTATCATTATCTCGACCGTGAAAAGGTAAAGCTGGTGGCTGTGGAGGCTGCCGGCAAAGGAGTTGAAAGCGGTGAATCAGCAGCAACAATGGTCCTTGGCCATCCGGGGATTATTCACGGCAGCCGCACCATGCTTATGCAGGATGACGACGGTCAGATCCTCGAGCCCTATTCGGTTTCGGCAGGTCTCGATTACCCGGGAATCGGTCCAATGCATTCGAATTTATTCAAAACAGGCCGAGCCATTTTCAAATATGCAACTGATGATGAGGCCCTGGATGCAGCTTTCCTGCTTACCCGCCTGGAGGGAATTGTTCCTGCGCTTGAATCGGCACATGCCCTGGCGGCACTCGGCATGATCCGGTTTGCGGAAAAAGATGTAGTGGTTGTGAATGTATCAGGGCGGGGCGATAAAGATATGGCTGCCTACATAAAATATATGAACACACACAATACAATCGCATTATGAATCGCATAGATCAGCTTTTTCAGATAAAACAACATGAAATATTATCGGTATATTTCACAGCAGGCCATCCGGAGCTCAATTCGGCGCCTGTCATAATTAAGGCACTTGCTGAAGCCGGTGTGGATATGATTGAAATCGGCATGCCATTTTCCGATCCGATGGCGGATGGCCCGGTGATCCAGCAAAGCAGCAGCAAGGCTCTGAAAAATGGAATGAGCCTGAATTTGTTATTTGAACAGCTAAAGGATATACGCAGCAAAGTTCGGGTGCCCCTGTTATTAATGGGGTATTTGAACCCTGTTCTGCAATACGGGATGGAACGGTTTTGCCAAAGCTGCGCCAGGGTGGGTATTGACGGGATCATCCTGCCGGATTTGCCGCTTGAAGTTTATGAAAATGAGTATAAACCATTTTTTATTAAGGCCGGTTTGCATAACATCTTTCTCATATCGCCTCAAACCAGCGAAGCGAGGCTGCAAGCGCTTGATAATGCCGGTTCCGGGTTTCTGTATTTTGTTTCTTCCTCCTCCACAACAGGTATGAAAAATGGTTTTACGGGTGAACAAACCGCTTACTTTGAAAAGATCTCCCGGCATAACCTTAAAAATCATTCCCTGATAGGGTTCGGCATTTCAAACCATGACACGTTTGCCACAGTATGCCGCTATGCTTCCGGTGCCATTATAGGCAGTGCATTTGTTAAAATGCTTTCTGAAGTAGAAATGACGGGTGTAGTAGAGAAAATATACAAATTTGTCGAACCCTTGAAGGGTCCCTAATTCTTCTGTGAGCCATGTCAATCCTGCACCTTGGAGGTTTGTCAGACCCTTCAAGGGTATCGGGCTACAACTTTTTGAACATTCAAACGGACATGCTGTTATGCCATAGTTAACCCTAAATTGAATGCTATGGAAATATCGAGAGAAATTCAGGTTGAAAAAAAAGTTGACCCGTCAAAAATTTTCCAGGTAGGAATGGGATTTTTTGCGTCGAAAACGTTTCTGACTGCCGTAAAAATTGAACTATTCACCATACTGGCCAATCAATGGTTGTCAGGACAGGAAATCAGGCACCGTCTTAATTTGAATGAAAGAAGTTTGTACGATTTCCTTGATACTCTTGTAGCCCTAGGATTTCTTCAGAGAAAGGGCATCCGCGAAAATGCTTCATATGCCAACAGTCCCGAAGCAGAAATATACCTTGATAAATGCCGGCTTACCTATATTGGCGGAATACTCGAAATGGCCAACAACAGGCTTTACCCTTCATGGAATCATTTGGAAGAAGCACTGAGAACAGGCAAGCCTCAGAATGAATTGCGTTCCGAAGGCTATGATTTTTTTGAACAGATCTATTCAGATAAAAGAAAGACCCGTGAATTCATCAATGCTATGGGAGGAGCTCAGACCGGGAACTTTATTGCTTTTGCTGAAAGATTCGATTTTTCAAAATACACAACCTTATGTGATATTGGCGGAGCCGGAGCCCAGCTTAGTGCTATGGTTACCATGCGCAAGCCTCAGATTCACTGCAAATCGTTTGATTTGCCTGCCATTTCACCTATTGCACTTGAAAATATAAGTAAGTTGGGGCTGGCTGACAAGATTGAAGTCGTGAGCGGCGATTTTTTTAACGATCCGTTTCCGCGTGCTGACATTATAACCATGGGAAATATTCTGCACGACTGGGGAACACGTGACAAGATCAGGTTGATCCAAAAGGCTTACGAAGCGTTGCCTTCGGGTGGTTCGTTTGTTGTAATTGAAAGCATTATTGATAATGAAAGAAGAGAGAACGCCTTTGGACTCCTGATGTCGCTTAACATGCTTATTGAAACGCAGGAAGGGTATAATTTTTCAGCCGAGGATTTTAACGGTTGGGCTAAAGAGGCAGGTTTTTCCGAAACCTACATTCTGCCATTATCCGAGAGTTCGAACGCTGTCGTGGCGGTGAAATGAAAGATCCGGTGAAAACCTGACAGCGTCCAGAGGACCTGTCAGCGTTTGAACACCAAAAGGCAGCTACTACAAAGATGTCGCCACTCCGTGGCTATGAGTTCATAAGATCATTCGTTTACTACAAAGATGTCGCCACTCCGTGGCTTATACGTAAATCCAACAGCCACGGAGTGGCGACATCTTTGTCCCTATCGTCCCTATCGTCCCTATCGTCCCTAACCACAACACCGAACAAGGAACACCGATTTAAGAATAACGAAGACTGCAATAAAGCAAAAACCTGCTGAACTCTCGTCACAGCAGGTTTACATAACCCCAATATAGTGTTTACACATATTCTTTCATATTAGTTGCAGGCCAGCATTTCGTT